>NZ_CP043475.1 GCF_008329645.1 Mycolicibacterium grossiae | reverse complement strand
CGATGACCTACCTGCACGAGCACGCCGGCTACACGCGGGTGCACAACCCGCTGACCAGCAACAAAGACCTCCAACGGCTGCCCGGGCTGGTGGCGATCGCCTACCAGCATGAGACGAGCCGGTGCGGGGACCCGCACCTACACACCCACGTCATCGTGCCCAACCGCCAGGCCAGGGCCGATGGCCGGTTGGTGTCGATCGACTCCAAGTCGCTGTATCACGAAGCCAAGGCCGCCGGGATCATCTACCAAGCCACCCTGCGTCACGAGCTGCACGCCGAGCGCGGCTTCGAATGGCAGCGCGTCGATGAGCATTCCGGCATGGCCGAGATCGCCGGCGTCACCGCGGCGAGCATCAAGGCGTGGTCGCAGCGGTCGACCCGACTGCGGGAATGGGCCAAAGACAACCTCGTCGTCGTCGACGGTGAACCCACCGCCGCGCAGTTGGCCACCGCGCAGAAAGCGACGCGGCCCTCCAAACCCGAGCAGCTCGCCTGGGAAGAACTCAAAGCAACGTGGCGCGCTGATGCGCGCGGTCTGGACTTGGACCGCGATGCGCACTTCGCCGCGCGCGCTGAGCGGCGCGCACAAGCGCGCATCCCCGGGCGGGCGCGTATCGCTGCCGCGCTAGCGCACATCGATAAGGCCGCGTTCACGCGCGCCGATGTCGTCGAGCTGATCGGCGCGGTCATGCCGTATGACGAAGATCCTGGTGAGGGCCGGGATGTGCGGGCGCGCATCGAGGACCTCGCCGCGCGCATCGGCCTGCGGGTGAGCGCACCGCGCGCCGCACATGAGCGCGAAGGACACGAGAAATACACGCTGACCGCGATCCTCAAGGAGGAGATGCGCGTCCTCGAGGCCGCGGGTGTCACCGATGCGCGTGCGCGCCTGGGTGTGCGCTCGAGCGACCTGGCCGCGCTGTCACCGGATCAGGCGCGCGCGGTGACCGCGATCGGCATGTCGCAGTGGTTGGTCAATCCGCTGTCCGCACCCGCGGGTGCGGGGAAAACGCACTCCCTGCAAGCCCTGCGCGCCGCCGCCCACCGAGTCCACAAAGAGGTGCTGGTCCTCGCTCCCACCGGGACGGCGGTCGACCAAGCACTCGCTGACGGTGCCGGCGATCACGGGATGACCCTCGACAAAGCGCTGCACCAGCTCGACAACGGCACCCTGCAACTCGATCAGCGCACCGTGGTGGTCGTCGATGAAGCCTCCATGGTGGCCACCCCCAAGCTGGGCCAACTGTTGGAGGCCACCACCGCCGCCCGGGCGAAAACCGTGCTGGTCGGGGACCCCTACCAGCTTGCCCCGGTCAAAGCCCGCGGCGGCATGTTCGACCAACTGTGCACCGAGCTGCCCTGGACTCAGCGCCTCTCGCAGGTGTGGCGCATGCGCGATCCGGCCGAACGCGACGCCTCGCTAGCGATCCGCAACGGGCGCGGCAACCGACTCCGCAGAGCAGTCGGCTGGTACCGCAGCCACGACCGTCTGCACACCGGCGATCAGGTCAGCATGGCCGCCGACGCACTCGCGGCCTACCTCGACGACCGCGCCGCCGGAAAGAACACCCTGCTCGTCTGCGATACCTGGGACATCGCTGATGCCCTCAACCAGCGCCTCCACGACACCCTCAGCACTCAGGGACCCGCTGCGCAGGTGGCCCGCGACCAGACGGTGCGGGTCGGTGACATCATCGTCAGCCGCGACAACGACCCCACCATCACCGTGCACCCCGGCCCCCACCACCGTGAGGGCCAGGCGGTGGATCAGGTGCGCAACGGCAACCGGTGGCGGGTGGCCGGCGTCGACGAAACCACCAACCGTGTCGCTGCTGAACGGCTCACCGACAAAGCCCGCGTCCTGTTCGAGGGTGACTATCTGCGCCAGCATGTCCACCTTGGATATGCGGTCACCGTGCACGCCGCTCAAGGTGTCACCGTTGACACCGCCCATACCGTGCTCGGCGAGACCGCCTCCCGCACCCAGGCCTACGTCGGGCTCAGCCGCGGCCGCCAGACCAACCACGCCTACCTCTACACCCGAGCCAGCGGCGAAGCTGACCACGAACACAGCGCCCCCCACACCGACATGCATGTGGCCCGGCGCGGCGCCAAACACACTGCTGCGCACGCCCTTCAGTGACCGCGCTCACTGAATTTCCCCACTGACGCTCATCGAAATTCCCCACCCGTGTGGCTCCGCCGAGAAGGGCGGGCCTCCCTCGAAGCTGCTGGTGTCTGACGCCAGTTGCTCCATCGAAGGAGGCCCGCTTTCTCATGCTCACATGGGAGGACGATGTGGAAGTACATGCCCTGCACAAACGTGGTTGGACGATCTCGGCGATCGCCCGCCACACCGGCTTCGACCGCAAGACGGTCCGCAAGTATCTGGCCGGTGACGGCACGCCCGGGGTCCGCGCCCGGCCCGACCCGGATCCATTCGATCCGTTCGTCGACTACATCACCGCGAGGCTGACCGAGGACCCGCACCTGTGGGCCCGCACCCTGTTCGACGAACTGGAGGACCTGGGGTTCGGGTTGTCGTATCAGAGCCTGACCCGCAACATCCGCGCCCGCAGCCTGCGCCCGGTCTGTGAGGCTTGCCGGACCGCCACGCAGCGCCCGAACGCGGTGATCCCGCACGAGCCCGGGGATGAAACCCAATGGGACTGGCTGGAATTGCCCGATCCACCGCAGTCGTGGGGCTGGGGCAAGACCGCGCACCTGCTGGTCGGCTCGCTGGCGCATTCCGGGAAGTGGCGCGGCTATCTGGCGCCCTCGGAGGATCAGCCGCATCTGGTCGCCGGCCTGGACCGCGTCACCCGCGGCCTCGGTGGACTCACGCGAGTGTGGCGCTTCGATCGGATGGCGACCGTGTGTGACCCCGGCTCGGGTCGGGTGACGGCATCGTTCGCCGGGGTGGCCAAGCACTACGGCGTCGCGGTGGCGATCTGCCCGGCCCGGCGCGGCAACCGCAAGGGCGTGGTGGAGAAGGTCAATCACACCGCCGCGCAACGCTGGTGGCGCACCCTGGCCGACGAGGCCACCGTGGAGGCGGCCCAGGCCAGCGTGGATCGCTTCGCCCGGGTCCGTGGTGACACCCGAATGCGGGCCACCGCTGACGGGCGGTCCTCGGTCGCTGTCGTGGCCAAGGCCGAACCGCTACACCCGGCGCCGGCGCAGGCGTATCCCGTCATCGTCTCCGAGCGTCGGACCGCGTCCCGGCAGGCATTGGTGCCCTACCGCGGCAATCGCTACTCGGTGCCCCCGGAACTGGCCGCCGCCCAGGTCGTGGTGTCCCATCCGGTCGGCGGCGAGTTCTGCGACATCGCCACCACGAGCGGGATCATCGTCGCTCGCCACCGGATGGCCGCCGACGGGCTTGGGGTGATGGTGCGTGACAGCGGGCATGTCATCGCCTTGGACACCGCGGCGATGGCCACCGCAGCCACCGGGCGTCCGCATCGCCGCAAGGAACGCATCCCACCGGGACCGGCCGCCAAAGCCGCTGCCGCGCAACTGCTTGCAATCAAGCGGCCATCCACCACCGCAATTGAAACATCGACTCCGTCAACCGATTCCACCGTCATCGACTTGTCCGCCTACGAGCGGGCCGCCCAGAACAGGACCATCCAATGACCGCCACGCCGCCCAACGCCACGACCACCACCACAACCGCCACCCAGGAGTCGCCGTCGGCGGCGGCGAGCCGCTATCAGCAGCTGCGCTCACACCTGGCCGAACTCAAACTCACCGCGGCCGCCGAAGCGCTGCCCGCGGTGCTCGACCAGGCCACCGCCGAAGGCCTGTCCCTGACCGTCGCATTGGAGCGGCTGCTGGCCGTGGAAGTCGAGGCCTCCACCGCCCGCCGACTGGCCGGCCGGTTGCGGTTCGCCTGCCTGCCCACACCGGCCACCCTGGCCGACTTCGACGTCGACTCCGCTGCCGGGATCGACCGCAAGCTCATCGACGAACTGGGCACCTGCCGCTACCTGGAATCGGCGACCAACATCCTGCTCATCGGGCCACCGGGCACCGGCAAGACGCATCTGTCCGTCGGATTGGCCCGCGCTGCAGCACACGCCGGCTACCGGACCTACTTCACCACCGCCGCCGACCTGGCCGCCCGGTGTCATCGCGCAGCGATCGAGGGGCGCTGGGCCACCACGATGCGGTTCTTCGCCGGTCCGACGCTGCTGGTGATCGATGAGCTGGGGTACTTGCCGTTGCCCGCCGAAGCCGCCTCGGCGTTGTTTCAGGTTGTCTCCCAACGGTATTTGAAGACCAGCATCGTCATCACCACCAACCGCGGGGTGGGAGCCTGGGGTGAGATCCTCGGCGACACCACCGTGGCCGCCGCCATGCTCGACCGCCTGCTGCACCGCTCGGTCGTCATCAACCTCGACGGCGAGTCCTACCGGCTACGCGACCATCACGCTGCCGCTGAAACCCTACGCCGGACCACCACCGGCACCCGCCAACAACTACACTGACCGCTGCTCACAGGTGAGGAATTTCGGCGAGCACAGCCGGGGATTTTCGATGAGCGCCGTCATCAGATGATCCTGGCCAACGACGACCGCCCCCGCACCATGCACGTCGAAGCCGAACACACCGCCCGCGAACACCTCCCCGACATCATCGGCCAGGTCCTCGACCGCCATGAGCAACGCCGCGGCACCTGGCGGTCCGCCTGGCGCGAGCATGCCCACGCTCAACAGAGCCTCCACCAGGCCTACGAACGTTTCCGCGCCGGACTGGAACACAGCGCCGAACAGTCACGCGGCCGAGGTCGTGGCCGCGACGTCGACGGCCTCGAACTCTGATTCAGCCCTATGCCCAGACGCCTACGCGGTGAGCCAGAGCAGTCCGCGCCTCGCTCACAATCAGAGCCGTCTGCCATGTCTGCAGCGGCCCGTCTTGGGTCCACACCGCGACGCTGCGCAAGGCAGGCCAGGTGATCGCCTTGACCATGGCGTAGCCGGGCCGCCCGGCGGCTTCGAGTTCGTCCAGTGCGCCACGCACGGACGCCGCCCACCGCGGCGCCAGCCACCCCGGAAGCCCCGCTACAGCGCCGCCGCGCGCATCTTCGTCGGCCGCAGTGAACTGAACTGAGGTGGTGACGTCAGCCATAATTTCGGCGGCAATCCGAGCTGTTGCGATGCCTTTCGCTGTGGCTCCGGCTACCCGTTCCAGTACCCCGTAGCTGTCTTGGCCTTCCCACACCAACGCGGCCGTGGCGGCAGCAATTGTCGCCTCAGCGGCTACCTCTAACGGATTCCACTCGTTGACTGACACGTCTGCATTCATCGAACACCGCCATCCTCGTGGCCAACCCAAAGTTGGCGTTCAGCGGCGACATGGTGGGCCAGATAGACCACCTCCCGGTGATCTGGGGCGCCGCGGCGCCACAACAGCAGCATCTCCGCGAGCCGGGCCACATTGTGCTGCACTCGCGCGTACGACGACGCCTCAGTGTCGGTGCCGATCCGGCCGGGCCGCTGACCCGAGCTGTCGGTGATCGCCATCGGTAGCACGGCACTAGCGAGTTCGTCCCACTGCGATTCGGTGATGGCGGTGCCGCGGTCGAGGTGGGTGGCGATCTCGCGCAGCAGCGGCGGTATCGGCAGCGTCAGGAGTTCACCGGCCTGGGTGAACGTGACGTGCGCAGTCTGTCTGGTGATGGCCAGTGATTCGCGCACGTCGACCGGGGTTGCGGTGTTCAACTGCGCGTAGGCGGCCGGATTGAGGGCCTGTAAGCGGTGTAACCGGGTCTCATCCAACGGCGGCTGCACCACGCCCCCACCCAGGGGCGTATCGGTGGTGTGCATGGAGCAGTCGGCATAGTGCGGCACCCCAGCGGCCCGGGCCGGCTGTGCTGATCCGCCGAAGCCCGTCGAGACCGCCACCGCCCACAGCTCAATATTCGGGTCCAGCGCGGTCACCGAGTTCCCGTAAGCCACCATGGTCTGCGCCGGATTGATCCAGCCGAACCAGCGACGCCGAAAAGCGTTGTCCAAACCAGAATCTGAGAACAACGACTCCACCCCTTTAGGCAGATGCACCCCCGCCGGGATGAACCCCGCGCCTTCGCCGGACGTCACCACGGTCCGGGTTCTCGCAGGTGTCTTGAACACCCCCACACACCAGTCGATGGTGCCGTAATGGCGAGAAGCCTTCATCAGCTCCTCCACCAACGCGCACGCGTTGGCCAGCAACGGATCAGGCGCGGCCGATCTCACTCCCGCCACCGCACCCGCAGCAGCCGCGGCACCTCCCGACGCCACCACTCCAGGAGGCAGCGGTGTTCCCGGCCCACCCGCAGCCGGCGACGCCGGGGCTGCTGGTGCACCAGGTGGGGCCGACGACGCAGACGCCGCAGACACCTGGCGCGGGGCAATGTCGGAATTGAAGGGTGGTAACGGGCCCCCGGGCGCAGGTGTCGGCGACACCATCGGTGTCCCCACCGGCCCAGCTGGTGCCGCTGATCCGCCCGCAGCAGCAGGTGCGCTCTGCGCCACCGGACCGCCGCCAGCCGGCACCGATGGCGCACCCCCAGCACTCGGAGACCCATACGCACCAACCGTCGAACTCGCCGGTTGCGCCGGCGGCGGGGTCACAGGCGGCGGCAACACCGAACCACCACCCGCCAGACCCGCGTTGAATCCCCGCGAAAAGTCAGAAGAAGGAGTCGACGCACCCCCACCCGCCGCGGCCGCAGGCAGACCAGCACCTCCCGACCCAGGCGACAACCCCGCCGCCGCAGCCGGATTCAACCCCCCAGCACCGCTCTCCGGGGAGACAGAACCAGCCCCCGACAAACCACCCGCACCCGGCATCTTCAACCCGCCGCCGCTACTGCCCGTAGCCGACAACCCACCGCTAGCGGGTGTCATCGGCGCTGGCATTGGCGTCGGTGTTCCAGTTGCCGCGTAAGCGTTTTCGAGTGAACTGGGATCGGGGGGACTCGGTGCGCCGGAACCTTCTGTGCTCGGCGTAGTAGCTGGGTTCCCCTTACTACCGCTCTGCTCATTTGATTCGGCGTTGCCGCCGTGGGGTGTCTCGCGGCTGACGCCAGATCCAGATTTGACACGCTCTGGGAAATCCGGAGGCTCCTGACCTTGGAAACGAGGATGGAGTCATGCCGAAGGAGCAGTCGCCGGGGAAACCGACCACTCGCCGCTATAGCCCGGAGGAGAAGGCCGCCGCGGTGCGGATGGTCCGGACCCTGAGGGCGGAGTTGGGGACTGAGCAGGGCACGGTCGCGCGGGTGGCCCGCCAGCTCGGCTACGGACTGGAGTCGGTGCGCTCCTGGGTGCGTCAGGCCGACATTGACGAGGGCCTGGCGCCGGGAGTCTCGACCGCTGAATCACGCAGGGTCCGCGAGCGGCTGGCTCGACCCCGGCCCGCTCGCCGGTGACGTCGCCCGCATGCAGCGGACCGGGGCCACCGCGGTCCTCGTCGAAGACGACGGCGAAGTGATCGGCGCCATCGCCGTGCGCGACGAGCTGCGGCCTGAGGCCGCCGAGGTGGTCGCCCGGTTGCGCCGCGACGGCTATCACGTGGCGATGCTCACCGGCGACAACACGGCCACCGCCGCGGCGCTGGCCCGCGATGTCGGGATCGAGGACGTGCACGCCGAGCTGCGCCCCGAAGACAAAGCGCGGCTGATCGAACAGCTCCGGGCTCAGCGCCCCACCGCGATGGGCGGTGATGGCGTCAACGACGCTCCCGCGCTGGCCACCGCCGACGTGGGGATCGCGTAGGGCGCGATTGGGCACCGACGTGGCCATCGAAACCGCCGACGTGGCGTTGATGGGTGAAGACCTGCGCCACCTTCCCCAAGCGTTCAGTCATGCCCGCCGGGCGCGGCGGATCATGCTGCAAAACGTCGGCCTGTCTCTGGGCCTGATCATCGTGTTGATGCCGCTGGCCTTGTTCGGGGTGCTCGGGCCTGGGCCGCCGTGGTGCTGGTCCACGAACTGCCGAGAATCGTGGTCATCGCCAACGGCGTGCGGGCCGAACGCAGCACACCGCTGGCCGGCGCGCCGGCCGATCCGGCAAGCCAGCCCCACTCGCGCGGCGCCGGTCGGCGCGCCGTCGTGACCGCCGGCCACACCGGCGTGGTGACTTTATGGGCGGGTAAACGACACCGCAGACACGGGGGCAGGCGCATGATCGTGTCGTCTGTTCTGCCCGCCATCGGCCTGTTCATCGTCACCAACATCGACGACATCATCGTGCTCTCGCTGTTCTTCGCCCGCGGCGCGGGACAACGCGGCACCACGGCCCGGATCACCGCAGGCCAATACCTCGGATTTGCGGGGATTCTGGGCGCGGCGGTGGTGGTGACACTGGGCGCCGGAGCGTTCCTTCCCCCAGAGGTCAATCCCGTACTTCGGGCTCATACCCCTGGCCCTGGGACTGTGGGCGGCCTGGGAAGCCTGGCGTGGCAACGATGACGATGACGACGACGACAAGGTGGCCGGCAAGAACGTCGGTGTCTTAACCGTCGCAGCAGTCACCTTCGCCAACGGCGGAGACAACATCGGGGTCTACGTCCCGGTCTTCTTGAGCGTGGGACCTGCGGCCGTGGTGGCCTACTGCATCGTCTTCCTCGCCCTCGTCGCGGTCCTCGTCCTCGCCGCCCGATTCGTCGCCACCCGCCGCCCGATCGCCGAAGTCCTCGAACGCTGGGAACACGTCCTGTTCCCGATCGTCTTGATCGGACTGGGCATCTTCATCCTGGTCAGCGGCCTCGCCTTTGAAAACTAGGCAGCCAGGAACACCGGCGATGCAATCGGCGACAAACGTGGTCATCGAAAGGAATTTTCGTGCCGAGCCTCAGTCGATGTATCGCCGTCGTGGCAGCCGTTGTCGTCGCCGCAGCCTCGGTCACCGGCTGCACCACCGGCGAAGATGCCGTGGCCCAAGGCGGCACCTTCGACTTCGTCTCACCCGGCGGCCAAACCGCGATCTTCTACGACCCACCCTCGACACGGGGCACGATCGGCGATCTCACCGGACCTGATCTGTTCACCGACGAACCGATCCAGCTGTCCGATTTCACCGGCAAGGTCGTCGTCATCAACGTGTGGGGCTCCTGGTGTGCGCCCTGCCGCACCGAAACACCGGAACTGGAAACGGTGTACACCGAGTACCGCGATCGGGGCGTGCAATTCCTTGGCATCGACGTCCGCGATAACCGGGACACTGCACGCGATTTCGTCACCGACCGCAACGTGCAATATCCCTCCATCTTCGACCCCTCACTGCGCAGCCTCATCACCCTGGGACGTAACTATCCGACCAGCGTGGTGCCCACCACGATGGTCCTGGACCGCCACCACAGGGTCGCAGCGGTATACCTCATGGCACTACTGGCCGAAGACCTACGGCCGCTACTCGACCGGCTCACCACCGAACCCTGACACCTCCACGAAGACAGCAGCTTTGCCTGCCCGGTCGCCGTGGCGGCGCTCATCTACTGGTGACGGCTGCGGCGAGATCGTCGGGAATGGGCATCGGCGTCATCAACCCTGCCGTGACGCGGCCGGTGTTGCCGACGGGATACCGACCGCTCATCGACCCGGGGGCGGCGACAATGAGGCGCAGCACCTGCCCAAGTGCTTCGCGGCGATCGCGCTGACGCACGGCCAACACCAGCATCGCGGCGTGGTTGCAGGTGTGCAGCCACGGATCTGGCTGCGACACGATATGAGCCCGCTCCAGATGTCGCCACCGCACCAGCGCATCGTCGGCCTTCCTGGCCGCCTCCATCTCGCGTCGATACACCAGCCGGGCCTGCGCACTGATCCTTGGCATCACACTGGCTCCTGTCCTGCGGTCGGAGATCGGTCACCGACAGCAACACTGCCACCGAGACCAGTTGCATTGCGTTGCTGGCCAACGCTTTTCACGTTCCGCCTGGAAGTCGACAACGGACTTCCTTCAGCAACCGCGGCCACGCCGGTCAGCACCGAAGCCGTCAACTGGCGACCCCGCTCGGTCAGCCGATACATGACCAACTTCCCCTGGCGCCGCGAGGACACCAGGGACGCATTCTTGAGCTGGCGCAGATGGTGTGACACCAGACCTTGAGACAACCCGACCACCCAGGCCATGTCACAGACACACAACTCCTCGCCAGTGGCCAACGCGGCCGCAATGGACAGCCGAGTGCCATCCCCCAACCCACGCGCAGCTGCAGCGGCGGCCTGCACAGTGGCGCTGTCGGGCACCGCGGCGCGGATCTCCTCCGCGTGGAGCAGGTCCAAACACAGAAGATCGCAGGTATCGAGCGGCTCGGCCATATTCATATACTAAAATACGTTGATATGAAGATGAAAGGCCTCGGCTCGATCCTGGCCAACACCCGCGTGCTCCTCACGCTTTTCGTCATCGCGGTGGCCACCGTGGGGACCGTGGTGTTTCTCTCCGTCCGCGACGCGGGCTCAACTTCCGACATTGCACTTGACGGGTCACCAGCCGGTCAGACGGTCAGAGAGAACAGCCACCGGCTCAACTCGGTGCCCGACAGCGATATCTACTTCGTCGAGTTCCTCGACTTCGAGTGCGAGGGCTGCCGCGCGGTGTATCCCGCCATCGAGCAGCTCCGCGCCGAATACGGCACCCGGGTGAACTTCGTGCTGCGCTACTTCCCGCTGCGCTCGCACTTCAACGCCGAGCGCGCCGCCCGCGCGGTGGAAGCCGCCGCCCAGCAAGGCCAACTCGAACCCATGTACCGCAAAATGTACGACACACAAACAGAATGGGGCGAGCAGCAGACTGCCGCCGATGACGTGTTCCGCGGCTTTGCCCAGCAACTCGACCTCGACATGAGCGCCTTCGACGCCACCTACAACGACCCGGCCACCCTGGAACGCATCCAGCTCGACATCGCCGACGGCACCGCACTGGGTGTTCAGGGAACGCCCACCTTCTTCCTCAACGGGGAACGCATCCAGCCACGCAGCTACGAAGACCTCACCACGGCCCTTGACCAGGCTCTGGCGCGCGGATAGACGTCCGTCTCGTATCTAAAGAATCGAGACAGCCCGTCGGACGCTCCTCCCCTGCCGCATAACCGCTGGTCGTGCAATCTCATTTCTCGTCTCACACCGCGTGTCTCAGATCCTCATTGTCGGAGGGCAATGAGACCGTAGATGCTGTGACAACGATCCTCGGGTACGCGCGGGTGAGCACTCTGGGCCAAGACCTCGATGCGCAGCTCGCCGCGCTCGCCGCCGAGGGGGTCGAATCGGACCATGTCTTCACCGACAAAATCTCCGGCGCAGTGAACACCGATCGGCCAGGCCTGACGGGCTTGCTTCACTACGCCCGCGAAGGTGACACCGTAGTCGTCACCGCCATCGATCGACTAGGCCGATCTGTCGTAGAAATAACCCGCACCATCGCCGATCTCGGCCAGCGCCGAATTCTATTGCGCGCCTTACGCGAAGGCGTCGACACCGGCACACCGACAGGGCGCGCGGTGGCCACCATAATGGCGACGCTCGCCGAACTCGAGCTCGAGCTCGGTCGCGAGCGCCGCGCCGCCTCGCGTGACTCCCGCCGCGTTCGCCAACTGCCCGCCACCAAGCCGGCCAAGCTAACCCCGGAACGCCAAGAACAGCTGCGCCGGCTCGCCGCAACCGGCGAACCAGTCCCTGAACTCGCTCAAGCATTCGGGATCAGTCGCGCCACGGCGTACCGCTACCTGGCCAAACTCAGTTCGCCATCAGGAGCCGCCTCATGACCAGCGCCGATCTGCACCCGTCGACTCATCTGCGAGCCGCGGCCTGGGTCCCCGATGACGTCGAAGATCGGCCTTATGAGGACGCCATCGCCCTGGCCGCCGATTGGATCTGGGAACGCAGCCAGGACGAGGATCTCGTCCCGCTGCTGGTGAGCAACGCTCAAAATGCCGGGAGCTTCGGTTATGCCGACCTCGACGAGATCATCCGAGCGGGTGGGCACACCACTCCGCAAAGCCGCAGCCGGCCCGATCGTGGACCGGTCCTCGCCTTCGTGCCAGATGAACGGTCATTGCACTTCGCGATGGGCCTCGCGCGCGGTCATTCGCTTGCTGTCGTCGAGGGTTCCACACCCTTGGCCGACTGGGCTGCTGGCGCGGCCGCCATCAACCTGCTGACAGGAGAGGCCGCCACCTCCGAGATGGGCGATGACGTGCGCAAAGACCTTGATTCCGTCATTTTCTACGGCGGTCGCAACGGCTGGACCGGAGCAGATGACAAAGCCCAAGCACGGCGATTTCTCAACGCCCACGTCAGCGGCGGCCGGCTCACTCCCGATCAGGCCGCCGCCTACGTCCTGTCGTCGCAGTCGGTGTCTGACCGCGGGGCGAAGCGCCTACGCGAACTGCTCAGCCGCTAGTCGCGACCGACCGTTCGAGGAACCCCATGAATGCGATCCCCGCCCGTACGGAGGAAGAACTGCAGCGGTTAGCGTTGAATGGCTTGCTGGAAGAAACCCACTGGTTGGACCTCAAGCGCGAGCTGGGATCCGGAAACGCCGCGAACAAAGACCTAGCCAAAGACATCGCTGCGTTCGCTCTGGATGGTGGAACGATCCTGATCGGCGTCGACGAGGACACCACTCCGCCCGGTCTGTGGCCCGTTCCTGTCGACGGACTCGCCGAACGCATCGAGCAGATTGCACGAATGAGGGTTGACGAGGCGGTACAGATCCGCACTACCGTCATAAAACTCCGCCGGCGATCCCACCCTCGGTTACCTCGTCGTTCACGTTCCGCAGTCAGTTCGAGCGCCGCACATGGTCGATGGTCGCTATTACGGCCGCGGGGACAAAACCAATCGAATGCTCTCCAACACCGAGGTCGTGCGGCTCCTGGACCGGCGACTGGCTGATCGGCGCGACCTGCGAGCAGAGGCGCGCACCATCCGCACCGACCTCGCAGGCCAGGACCAACGCCTGTTCGTAGCGGTGGCCGATCCGCTCGGCGCCCGTGAAGACATGCTCGTCGCCTTGTCTGAATCATCGACGTGGCAAGAAACAGTGCTTCAACTGGTGCACTCAGCTGCGGACGCTCAACACCAGACGTACGCACCAACACTGGTCCAGGCCAGCGGATTCGCCCGGCGACCCGGCGGCGTCGCACTCACCACCGGCATGCACGACGGACAACGTTTTACGGGCAACGACCGCGCCGCCGAAATCGTCTTCGCCGAATCCGGGCGACTCGTTCTAGCATCTGAGCGAGCCGTGACCACACGATCGTTCAGCAACGTCTACCCTCCCCCACCCGACTCCACCGTGGTGTTCGAGGCGTTGATCATCGGTCACGTCAGCTTGCTAGCCCGACTGTCCGCGGCGGTCTCGCACCATTGGGGATACACCGGCAGTTGGCGGTTCGCACTCTCGATGAACGGCCTTCGCGACGCGGTGTCATGGACCCTCACTGACCAGCATTTTGGGGACCGAGGGCCGACCTACACCGAGAACATCTATGAGCGGGTCACTGAAGCTTCGCTAGAGGACCTCGACAACGACCCCGGCCAGGTCGCCGCGGCCCTCACTGCTCCGCTGCTTCGAAGCCTCGGCAGCTACCCAGCCTGGTCAAAACGCTTCCAGCCACAAAACGTAGGCAAGCGTCTGAGATAACGAGATGACGTTATGACGTTATGACGTACTACCGCATTGACGCAATTACGTCTTAACGTAATTGCGTCAATGCGTCTTGGTGCGCTAACGGAGTTAGGGGCGGGCATTGAGCAGGTCAGTGACTTTTTCCATGTCGTTGAACCAGGCCGCGGCTTCGGCAGATCGCCACTGAACCAGCCGTTGCATGCTTTGCAATTCACCTGGGAGGTTGCGGGCGAAGATCGGCTCGTGGTGCGCGACGCGATTTCTGATGTGGCGTACGGTCTCGATCTCCGAGCGAACGGTGTTTTCTAAGAACGTTCGTTGGTTGGCTCGCATCGAGGTTGGGCAGCACGGTACGGAGATGGCGGTTCCACAGCCGGCCGTCGTGTCTGCGCGTGAACAGATTTTCCCAGAACACAAATTTGAGTTCCGGGATGACCTTGCCCACCGTGGCGTGATGCTGTCTGACCTGAATGAGGTCCCGTTTGGGGCTGTAGACGGGTCTTGGAGGGTCGGGTAACGCTCCGGTGAAACTGGGGTCCCACACCCACCGTGGACCGTAGACGGCTGTCAGCGCGTCCGAGGCGGCATTCCTTACCACGACCTCGCATAGATGTATTGGCGCCATGAACGCTGCCGAGACCTCCACGTTCCAGCGGTACAGCGCGAGGGCTGCGAGGGTCTGCTCATGCTGCGGCTTGTGCGTGACTACCTGGCGATAGGTGGTCATCCGCGGAGTTGATAGGCAGCTGGTGATCTTCTGCGCATCAGCCTCGGTCATTGCGTAGGTCGGTCCCGGCATGTAGCCTATCTATCACGCGCTTCGGGACTCGCTGGCTGTAAAGCCTCCCCCCGTCGACACACGATTTACATGGAGATGGCTTCAACTCTTCGGAGTTGGAGCCATCTTCTTTTTGCCGGATCGAGGGCGTCCCGAGTCCGGTCTACTTCATAAGTTGTGCAAGACGCTTTAGACGTAAAGACGTAATTACGTCTTTACGTTGTCAGCAAGCCACCGATCAGCCAAATCGGTAAGGATCTTGCTCATGCTGGTGTCGCCATCGAGGGCGGCTTGCTTGAGACGGCGAACAGTGGAACGGGGCAGGTAGACCGTCGCCCGCTGCATGTCATCTGCCGGCGACCGGAACGCTTCGGCCGCCCGCTTTGCGGGCTCAGTGCGCACACGGGCGGCCATCTTCGAGGTCAGATCAGACATGGGCCATCGCTTCCAGGAGTTCGGTCAGTACATCGTCATAGCCGTGCAAACGAGTAGGGGTGGCGCCATAGGCGCGGCGCACGTCCTCGCGCCGCAGGATCGGGGTCCCGATGACCGGCACGCCCTCCGCTTCCAAGAGTGCACGGACTTCATCGGCAAGACGGGTGCGTAGATCCACACTGGTCAGCAGCACAGCAGTGGGCCGGTGAGCGGTGATCTCCAGAGTCGGCCAGACACGGCGAACGTCCAGCGGGGACGCCCCAGTCGGCACGACGACCAGATCCGCAACGTCAATAGCCTCCTGAATCACCTGCGCTGTTCCAGGCGGGGTGTCAACGATCGTCAAATCTCGATCGCGTTCCGCCGTCAGTGGTCGACTGGCCGGCACCACCGGGAACGGCATCGGACCGTCGGCGCTGGCATCGGCTGCCCATTCCAACGCCGAGCCCTGGGGATCGGCGTCAATGAGCACCACGTCCAGACCGCGCGAGACGCCGGCCGTCGCGAGATACATCGCGCTGGTGGTCTTGGCGACACCACCTTTGGTGTGAACCAACGAAAGAATCGGCATATACGAGACCTTACGTCATGACGTAATAACATAACTACGTTAGAACGTAACAACGCAATGACGGAATTGCGTCTTTACGTTGAACGTGCCCGATGAACGGGGCAGCCTAAGTGCCAACGTGCTTATTCAGCCAGGCAGCCGCCGCGAAGAAGACCCCTCCGCCTGTCACTGCTGCCGTTAGCGGCTCACGGGTGCCGATGTACGTTCCGATCCCGCTAGCCCAGGCGGCCACGGCGGCCGCCGAGAACACGACGGTGCTGCGCACCGTCAGCAGTGGCGGCGGGTCCTTCTTTTGTGGTGCCACAATTGCCCCTATTGCTCGTAGAAACATGCCTTCACCCCTTAAGGGATGGCAGGCCACGTTCTACAGGGGCACCGTGCAGAAGCCCGGCGGCTAAACCACTGACTGCTATAAACGCGCAGGTCAGAAGCGCCTGGGTGGGGGAGAGCGCAGCAACTCCTTCCTCGCCGCAGATTGTGGTGAACGTGTGGGGGTGGCTGTCAAGGCCACGCCGCTACGCGGTCGAACTCCGGTCGAGCCTTGACAGCCACCCCCACACGCACGAACCCGGCCACTACGAGGAAGGACATGCCGCGAAGGAGGCCCGATAACCGCGCTGGGTGGGGAGGTTGGTTTGCCGGAAATCCGCCCGCGCGGACCGGCGCGCCTGCGCCGTTTCCGGCAAAGCTACGGGCAGGATCGCGCATATGACCGGACCAACTCGTCGAGGCCGCCCGTCCTTGGGGGAGCGAGCCGTCATGACCGCAACCCTTCCCGTCACCGTTCTCACCACCGCGACCGCAGCCGCGGCCGATTACGGCGTCGACCGGTCAGCTGTGCTGACTGACATCGTGTGCTTCCACTACGGCCGGCCTGATCTGATGCGCCACTTACCGCAGCAGCTGTTATTCGAAACGCAGCCCACCATGGCGCATGCCGACGATGTCATCGGCCCGCACGCAAAAGTGCGTCTGCCGCTGCCAATAGCCGAGCTCGTCGAGCGCGACCATCAGCGACTCGGAATGCAGCGGTCCACCTACCTGGCCGACATCATCTGCCGACACATGGGTTTCCCCCATCTTGTCCGCGAACTCGACACGAAATCTGAGAAGGAGGTCCTGCCGCTAGCGATCTGAGATACAGCGCCAGACCGCAGTGGGAGGCGGTCTAGCCACCTTACGCACATCTCAATAACGCGCGGATGACCCGCTAAACGACGAAAGCCCCCGGCTGGAACCAGGGGCCGCGTCGAGTCGAGTTGGGAGTCTCGACTCTGCGGTGCTTTCGCACCATCCCCGAAGGGACTGTCTTGCTGGACAGGTCTCACGGTAGCGCACACCCGTCTGCAGTTCTAGATGACGCGCACCGTGGTTTATCAGATAGCAACCATTACCGGCCGTTTTCGAGGCGGCGGCCGGTCACCGCACCACCGCCGACGTATCGTGGGTGTACCCCGGTCGTGCGCCGGCGCGGTGTTATCCGCACCACCGGCACCGCCGAGGTCCTGGCGATCCGCCGCGGCCGCCGGCTTTCGGGCCGGGACATGCCGGCGCCGAGTGTGTTCGTCGGCTTGGAGCTTGATGCTGACGCCTATGCCGGTGTGCCGTGCTGGAGCGGGGGACCGTCCTACTGGGCGCACACCACCGTCGCGGTGGCGTACGAGCTGCGCTACGCCACCGAGGTGCGCCGCCGCATGTGTGACGGCGGGATCGGGAAAAAGACGCTCATCGTGATCGCTGCGGCCATGGCGCGCTACGCCGACTGGAGCACCGGCCGCAACTGCCGACCCACCAATGACCAACTGGCGGCCGCCACCGGGTTCTGTGAGCGCACCATCCAGCGGGCCCACGAGTGCCTACGCCTGCTCGGCGTGGCCACCGAGGTTCTGCGCGGCCGCCAACGCACCTACATCGAGCGGATGGCCTCCTGGCGGATGGGCGACCGGCACCGCGGCTGGGCTTCGGTGTGGGCGCTGCACGATAACCCCCAGATCAACCGAGTAATCCACAGCTTGTCACCCCATCTGGAACGGTCCCCAGTAACCACCACCTCCCCCTGTTTTAGAGATCCGGTTACTACCCGCACGGGCGCACGCGCCCGGCACCACGGCGCTGCGCGCCGCCGAGCCCCCGACGAGCAGGGACGTCGGCTGGCCGCCAGGTGGCGCGCTGACCCGGATACCCCGCCGTGGGCACGGATGTACACCACCGGCAGCTGGGCGGGGATGCTGGCCGCGCCGGCGGCCGCCGGCTGGACACCGGCTGACCTGACCGCGTTGGTGGCCGACTGGCTCGGCACCGGACATTGGATTCCCGACGCGCCGGCCCGGCCTATCGCCCTGCTTGGAACACTGCTGGCCTGGCACACCAGCCACAACAGCCTGAGCGACCGACCCGCCGCGCTCGACGAAGCCCGCGAAGCTCAGGCACGTGCCGCCGAACAAGCGCGCGCCGCGGCCGCCGAACAGGCCCGCCGTGAACACGCTGAAGGCCGAGCGCGCGGGAAAGCCGCCGCCACCGGACCGGGCCGCGCCGCGGCGTTTGAGGCGCTGGCCACAGCGCGGCAACGCGCCGCACACCGGCGCACCGTCGCGGCCGCCGCCGAACAAGCCGCCGCGACGAGCTCATCACCCACGCACGCCGCGCCCGCCGCGCTGCGCTAACGACTTCTACCGAAGCGGGCCGTGCGGGCGTTTCACGCCCGCCGCTACCCGATGTAGCTGTTTGCTCCCCAAACATTGATCAGGCATCTGGCTCGGGGCCTTCGCTACTCGGTCGGCACGTCGAGCCATGCGATATCGCGCCCCATCGCCGGGGGTAAATCGCCGTCCACAAGCCAAGCGAGGACCTGTTCTGAGGCGCCGCTATCGCGGCGCACCAACAGCTCTAGCAGCCGCCTCTCCACGTTCCTCCGCATCACCCAACCCGCACCAGCCCTTTCAACTCCATCTCCACTGCTACCCCTCCGCAACTTCCCCACCGCCCATCACCAGCAACCAACGCCTCACCCGGCCACTCCCTCCCTCTTCCACACAACTACAATCACGGCACATTGGCACAAGTTGTGCAATACTCGGCTTCGGGCGCTGGCGCGCCCGAACCCCGGCCGCCTGGCGGCGGCCTGTCCGGCTTGGTGAGGTGGTCTGGTGGCGGTGCGACCGTGCTGACGATCGGTTGCGTCCACCAAGGTGGTGTACGAGTCGGACCTGATCAGCGGTACCGGCGTGTCGTAGCCGAATGATTGAAGGTCATCGCGTGATTCTTCGAGAGACCGACCAAAGTTTCTCGAGCAAAGGAACCGACGCGATGACCACTGCCCACAATATCGACCTGCCCACCGTGCTGGCCGAACGACTCACCACCGCCCATCCCGACGTGCTGCGCGAGCTGCTCGCCACATTCATCCACACCCTGATGGGCGCTGAGGCCGACGCCCTGTGCGGCGCCGGATACGGCGAACGCAGCACCGAGCGCACCAACTCCCGCAACGGCTACCGGCACCGCCAATTCGACACCCGCGCAGGCTCATTGGATCTCGCGATCCCGAAGCTGCGCCACGGCTCCTACTTCCCGGACTGGCTGCTGGAACGCCGCAAACGCGCCGAACGGGCTCTGACCACGGTAGTCGCGACCTGCTACCTGCTGGGGGTCTCGACGCGGCGGATGGACAAGCTGGTGGAGACCCTGGGGATCACGTCGCTGTCGAAGTCCCAGGTCAGCGTGATGGCTAAGGAACTCGACGCCGCCGTCGAAGCCTTCCGCACCCGGCCCTTGGACGCCGGCCCGTACACGTTCGTGGCCGCCGACGCCCTGGTGCTCAAGGTCCGCGAGGGCGGGCGGGTGGTCAACGTGCACGCCCTGATCGCGGTCGGGGTCAACGCCGAGGGCCATCGCGAAATCCTGGGTATTGACGTCAGTACCGCCGAGGACGGAGCGGGCTGGTTGACGTTCTGGCGGTCGCTGACCGCCCGCGGCCTGTCCGGGGTCAAATTGGTCACCAGCGACGCCCATGCCGGGCTGGTAGCGGCCATTGGGGCGACGCTGCCCGGGGCGGCCTGGCAGCGGTGCAGAACGCATTACACGACCAACCTGATGGCCGTCACTCCCAAGTCGTCGTGGCCGTGGGTCCGGACATTGTTGCATTCGGTGTTCGATCAACCAGACGCTGAATCGGTTGCTGCGCAATATGATCGGATCATCGAGGCCCTCGCGGACAAGCTCCCCAAGGTCGCCGACCACCTGGAAGAAGCCCGGGCGGACCTGCTGGCGTTCACTGCGTTTCCCAAGCAGATCTGGCGCCAGATCTGGAGCAACAACCCCCAGGAACGCCTCAACAAGGAGATCCGCCGACGCACCGACGTCGTCGGCATCTTCCCCGACCGAAACGCTCTGATCCGCCTCGTCGGCGCCGTCCTGGCCGAACAACACGACGAATGGGCAGAATCGCGGCGCTACCTCGGCCTCGACGTCCTCAGCAAATCACGCACCGTCAACGACACACCGACAGAACAGGAGGCCACCCCAGCGGCACTGACCGCCTGACCCAACTACCTCGAAGAATCACACGACGACGTCGTACACCACGTCCCTGGACTTGACCTGACGATCTCGCGGTTGTCGCGCTGGAGCATCGGCTACTACAACGACACCGCCAATCAGGCCCGGCAAGCGTCGATGGACCGTCAGGCCGCCGGCGGCGGCCTGGGCGAGTACTACTCCGAAGGCGATACCCGGGTCCCGACCTGGGTCGTGGTCGGCGACAAGGCCACCGTCGGTGAGGCCACCGGACTGGACGGGGCTGCCCTCGACGGCGGGTTTGCTGACACCGAGGTAGCGGCACGGTGGCTCGACGACGGCGTGACGCCCAGCGGGGAGGCGGGGCGGGCGTTCGGGACCAACGGGGTGCACGGGTTTGACCTGATGTTCGCCGCGCCCAAGAGTGTGTCGCTGCTGCGGTCGCTGACTGACGACGTGTCCGAGAAGGTCATGCAGAACGCCCACGTCAAAGCCGTCGAAGCCGCGATGACCTACCTGCACGAGCACGCCGGCTACACGCGGGTGCACAACCCGCTGACCAGCAACAAAGACCTCCAACGGCTGCCCGGGCTGGTGGCGATCGCCTACCAGCATGAGACGAGCCGGTGCGGGGACCCGCACCTACACACCCACGTCATCGTGCCCAACCGCCAGGCCAGGGCCGATGGCCGGTTGGTGTCGATCGACTCCAAGTCGCTGTATCACGAAGCCAAGGCCGCCGGGATCATCTACCAAGCCACCCTGCGTCACGAGCTGCACGCCGAGCGCGGCTTCGAATGGCAGCGCGTCGATGAGCATTCCGGCATGGCCGAGATCGCCGGCGTCACCGCGGCGAGCATCAAGGCGTGGTCGCAGCGGTCGACCCGACTGCGGGAATGGGCCAAAGACAACCTCGTCGTCGTCGACGGTGAACCCACCGCCGCGCAGTTGGCCACCGCGCAGAAAGCGACGCGGCCCTCCAAACCCGAGCAGCTCGCCTGGGAAGAACTCAAAGCAACGTGGCGCGCTGATGCGCGCGGTCTGGACTTGGACCGCGATGCGCACTTCGCCGCGCGCGCTGAGCGGCGCGCACAAGCGCGCATCCCCGGGCGGGCGCGTATCGCTGCCGCGCTAGCGCACATCGATAAGGCCGCGTTCACGCGCGCCGATGTCGTCGAGCTGATCGGCGCGGTCATGCCGTATGACGAAGATCCTGGTGAGGGCCGGGATGTGCGGGCGCGCATCGAGGACCTCGCCGCGCGCATCGGCCTGCGGGTGAGCGCACCGCGCGCCGCACATGAGCGCGAAGGACACGAGAAATACACGCTGACCGCGATCCTCAAGGAGGAGATGCGCGTCCTCGAGGCCGCGGGTGTCACCGATGCGCGTGCGCGCCTGGGTGTGCGCTCGAGCGACCTGGCCGCGCTGTCACCGGATCAGGCGCGCGCGGTGACCGCGATCGGCATGTCGCAGTGGTTGGTCAATCCGCTGTCCGCACCCGCGGGTGCGGGGAAAACGCACTCCCTGCAAGCCCTGCGCGCCGCCGCCCACCGAGTCCACAAAGAGGTGCTGGTCCTCGCTCCCACCGGGACGGCGGTCGACCAAGCACTCGCTGACGGTGCCGGCGATCACGGGATGACCCTCGACAAAGCGCTGCACCAGCTCGACAACGGCACCCTGCAACTCGATCAGCGCACCGTGGTGGTCGTCGATGAAGCCTCCATGGTGGCCACCCCCAAGCTGGGCCAACTGTTGGAGGCCACCACCGCCGCCCGGGCGAAAACCGTGCTGGTCGGGGACCCCTACCAGCTTGCCCCGGTCAAAGCCCGCGGCGGCATGTTCGACCAACTGTGCACCGAGCTGCCCTGGACTCAGCGCCTCTCGCAGGTGTGGCGCATGCGCGATCCGGCCGAACGCGACGCCTCGCTAGCGATCCGCAACGGGCGCGGCAACCGACTCCGCAGAGCAGTCGGCTGGTACCGCAGCCACGACCGTCTGCACACCGGCGATCAGGTCAGCATGGCCGCCGACGCACTCGCGGCCTACCTCGACGACCGCGCCGCCGGAAAGAACACCCTGCTCGTCTGCGATACCTGGGACATCGCTGATGCCCTCAACCAGCGCCTCCACGACACCCTCAGCACTCAGGGACCCGCTGCGCAGGTGGCCCGCGACCAGACGGTGCGGGTCGGTGACATCATCGTCAGCCGCGACAACGACCCCACCATCACCGTGCACCCCGGCCCCCACCACCGTGAGGGCCAGGCGGTGGATCAGGTGCGCAACGGCAACCGGTGGCGGGTGGCCGGCGTCGACGAAACCACCAACCGTGTCGCTGCTGAACGGCTCACCGACAAAGCCCGCGTCCTGTTCGAGGGTGACTATCTGCGCCAGCATGTCCACCTTGGATATGCGGTCACCGTGCACGCCGCTCAAGGTGTCACCGTTGACACCGCCCATACCGTGCTCGGCGAGACCGCCTCCCGCACCCAGGCCTACGTCGGGCTCAGCCGCGGCCGCCAGACCAACCACGCCTACCTCTACACCCGAGCCAGCGGCGAAGCTGACCACGAACACAGCGCCCCCCACACCGACATGCATGTGGCCCGGCGCGGCGCCAAACACACTGCTGCGCACGCCCTTCAGTGACCGCGCTCACTGAATTTCCCCACTGACGCTCATCGAAATTCCCCACCCGTGTGGCTCCGCCGAGAAGGGCGGGCCTCCCTCGAAGCTGCTGGTGTCTGACGCCAGTTGCTCCATCGAAGGAGGCCCGCTTTCTCATGCTCACATGGGAGGACGATGTGGAAGTACATGCCCTGCACAAACGTGGTTGGACGATCTCGGCGATCGCCCGCCACACCGGCTTCGACCGCAAGACGGTCCGCAAGTATCTGGCCGGTGACGGCACGCCCGGGGTCCGCGCCCGGCCCGACCCGGATCCATTCGATCCGTTCGTCGACTACATCACCGCGAGGCTGACCGAGGACCCGCACCTGTGGGCCCGCACCCTGTTCGACGAACTGGAGGACCTGGGGTTCGGGTTGTCGTATCAGAGCCTGACCCGCAACATCCGCGCCCGCAGCCTGCGCCCGGTCTGTGAGGCTTGCCGGACCGCCACGCAGCGCCCGAACGCGGTGATCCCGCACGAGCCCGGGGATGAAACCCAATGGGACTGGCTGGAATTGCCCGATCCACCGCAGTCGTGGGGCTGGGGCAAGACCGCGCACCTGCTGGTCGGCTCGCTGGCGCATTCCGGGAAGTGGCGCGGCTATCTGGCGCCCTCGGAGGATCAGCCGCATCTGGTCGCCGGCCTGGACCGCGTCACCCGCGGCCTCGGTGGACTCACGCGAGTGTGGCGCTTCGATCGGATGGCGACCGTGTGTGACCCCGGCTCGGGTCGGGTGACGGCATCGTTCGCCGGGGTGGCCAAGCACTACGGCGTCGCGGTGGCGATCTGCCCGGCCCGGCGCGGCAACCGCAAGGGCGTGGTGGAGAAGGTCAATCACACCGCCGCGCAACGCTGGTGGCGCACCCTGGCCGACGAGGCCACCGTGGAGGCGGCCCAGGCCAGCGTGGATCGCTTCGCCCGGGTCCGTGGTGACACCCGAATGCGGGCCACCGCTGACGGGCGGTCCTCGGTCGCTGTCGTGGCCAAGGCCGAACCGCTACACCCGGCGCCGGCGCAGGCGTATCCCGTCATCGTCTCCGAGCGTCGGACCGCGTCCCGGCAGGCATTGGTGCCCTACCGCGGCAATCGCTACTCGGTGCCCCCGGAACTGGCCGCCGCCCAGGTCGTGGTGTCCCATCCGGTCGGCGGCGAGTTCTGCGACATCGCCACCACGAGCGGGATCATCGTCGCTCGCCACCGGATGGCCGCCGACGGGCTTGGGGTGATGGTGCGTGACAGCGGGCATGTCATCGCCTTGGACACCGCGGCGATGGCCACCGCAGCCACCGGGCGTCCGCATCGCCGCAAGGAACGCATCCCACCGGGACCGGCCGCCAAAGCCGCTGCCGCGCAACTGCTTGCAATCAAGCGGCCATCCACCACCGCAATTGAAACATCGACTCCGTCAACCGATTCCACCGTCATCGACTTGTCCGCCTACGAGCGGGCCGCCCAGAACAGGACCATCCAATGACCGCCACGCCGCCCAACGCCACGACCACCACCACAACCGCCACCCAGGAGTCGCCGTCGGCGGCGGCGAGCCGCTATCAGCAGCTGCGCTCACACCTGGCCGAACTCAAACTCACCGCGGCCGCCGAAGCGCTGCCCGCGGTGCTCGACCAGGCCACCGCCGAAGGCCTGTCCCTGACCGTCGCATTGGAGCGGCTGCTGGCCGTGGAAGTCGAGGCCTCCACCGCCCGCCGACTGGCCGGCCGGTTGCGGTTCGCCTGCCTGCCCACACCGGCCACCCTGGCCGACTTCGACGTCGACTCCGCTGCCGGGATCGACCGCAAGCTCATCGACGAACTGGGCACCTGCCGCTACCTGGAATCGGCGACCAACATCCTGCTCATCGGGCCACCGGGCACCGGCAAGACGCATCTGTCCGTCGGATTGGCCCGCGCTGCAGCACACGCCGGCTACCGGACCTACTTCACCACCGCCGCCGACCTGGCCGCCCGGTGTCATCGCGCAGCGATCGAGGGGCGCTGGGCCACCACGATGCGGTTCTTCGCCGGTCCGACGCTGCTGGTGATCGATGAGCTGGGGTACTTGCCGTTGCCCGCCGAAGCCGCCTCGGCGTTGTTTCAGGTTGTCTCCCAACGGTATTTGAAGACCAGCATCGTCATCACCACCAACCGCGGGGTGGGAGCCTGGGGTGAGATCCTCGGCGACACCACCGTGGCCGCCGCCATGCTCGACCGCCTGCTGCACCGCTCGGTCGTCATCAACCTCGACGGCGAGTCCTACCGGCTACGCGACCATCACGCTGCCGCTGAAACCCTACGCCGGACCACCACCGGCACCCGCCAACAACTACACTGACCGCTGCTCACAGGTGAGGAATTTCGGCGAGCACAGCCGGGGATTTTCGATGAGCGCCGTCATCAGATGATCCTGGCCAACGACGACCGCCCCCGCACCATGCACGTCGAAGCCGAACACACCGCCCGCGAACACCTCCCCGACATCATCGGCCAGGTCCTCGACCGCCATGAGCAACGCCGCGGCACCTGGCGGTCCGCCTGGCGCGAGCATGCCCACGCTCAACAGAGCCTCCACCAGGCCTACGAACGTTTCCGCGCCGGACTGGAACACAGCGCCGAACAGTCACGCGGCCGAGGTCGTGGCCGCGACGTCGACGGCCTCGAACTCTGATTCAGCCCTATGCCCAGACGCCTACGCGGTGAGCCAGAGCAGTCCGCGCCTCGCTCACAATCAGAGCCGTCTGCCATGTCTGCAGCGGCCCGTCTTGGGTCCACACCGCGACGCTGCGCAAGGCAGGCCAGGTGATCGCCTTGACCATGGCGTAGCCGGGCCGCCCGGCGGCTTCGAGTTCGTCCAGTGCGCCACGCACGGACGCCGCCCACCGCGGCGCCAGCCACCCCGGAAGCCCCGCTACAGCGCCGCCGCGCGCATCTTCGTCGGCCGCAGTGAACTGAACTGAGGTGGTGACGTCAGCCATAATTTCGGCGGCAATCCGAGCTGTTGCGATGCCTTTCGCTGTGGCTCCGGCTACCCGTTCCAGTACCCCGTAGCTGTCTTGGCCTTCCCACACCAACGCGGCCGTGGCGGCAGCAATTGTCGCCTCAGCGGCTACCTCTAACGGATTCCACTCGTTGACTGACACGTCTGCATTCATCGAACACCGCCATCCTCGTGGCCAACCCAAAGTTGGCGTTCAGCGGCGACATGGTGGGCCAGATAGACCACCTCCCGGTGATCTGGGGCGCCGCGGCGCCACAACAGCAGCATCTCCGCGAGCCGGGCCACATTGTGCTGCACTCGCGCGTACGACGACGCCTCAGTGTCGGTGCCGATCCGGCCGGGCCGCTGACCCGAGCTGTCGGTGATCGCCATCGGTAGCACGGCACTAGCGAGTTCGTCCCACTGCGATTCGGTGATGGCGGTGCCGCGGTCGAGGTGGGTGGCGATCTCGCGCAGCAGCGGCGGTATCGGCAGCGTCAGGAGTTCACCGGCCTGGGTGAACGTGACGTGCGCAGTCTGTCTGGTGATGGCCAGTGATTCGCGCACGTCGACCGGGGTTGCGGTGTTCAACTGCGCGTAGGCGGCCGGATTGAGGGCCTGTAAGCGGTGTAACCGGGTCTCATCCAACGGCGGCTGCACCACGCCCCCACCCAGGGGCGTATCGGTGGTGTGCATGGAGCAGTCGGCATAGTGCGGCACCCCAGCGGCCCGGGCCGGCTGTGCTGATCCGCCGAAGCCCGTCGAGACCGCCACCGCCCACAGCTCAATATTCGGGTCCAGCGCGGTCACCGAGTTCCCGTAAGCCACCATGGTCTGCGCCGGATTGATCCAGCCGAACCAGCGACGCCGAAAAGCGTTGTCCAAACCAGAATCTGAGAACAACGACTCCACCCCTTTAGGCAGATGCACCCCCGCCGGGATGAACCCCGCGCCTTCGCCGGACGTCACCACGGTCCGGGTTCTCGCAGGTGTCTTGAACACCCCCACACACCAGTCGATGGTGCCGTAATGGCGAGAAGCCTTCATCAGCTCCTCCACCAACGCGCACGCGTTGGCCAGCAACGGATCAGGCGCGGCCGATCTCACTCCCGCCACCGCACCCGCAGCAGCCGCGGCACCTCCCGACGCCACCACTCCAGGAGGCAGCGGTGTTCCCGGCCCACCCGCAGCCGGCGACGCCGGGGCTGCTGGTGCACCAGGTGGGGCCGACGACGCAGACGCCGCAGACACCTGGCGCGGGGCAATGTCGGAATTGAAGGGTGGTAACGGGCCCCCGGGCGCAGGTGTCGGCGACACCATCGGTGTCCCCACCGGCCCAGCTGGTGCCGCTGATCCGCCCGCAGCAGCAGGTGCGCTCTGCGCCACCGGACCGCCGCCAGCCGGCACCGATGGCGCACCCCCAGCACTCGGAGACCCATACGCACCAACCGTCGAACTCGCCGGTTGCGCCGGCGGCGGGGTCACAGGCGGCGGCAACACCGAACCACCACCCGCCAGACCCGCGTTGAATCCCCGCGAAAAGTCAGAAGAAGGAGTCGACGCACCCCCACCCGCCGCGGCCGCAGGCAGACCAGCACCTCCCGACCCAGGCGACAACCCCGCCGCCGCAGCCGGATTCAACCCCCCAGCACCGCTCTCCGGGGAGACAGAACCAGCCCCCGACAAACCACCCGCACCCGGCATCTTCAACCCGCCGCCGCTACTGCCCGTAGCCGACAACCCACCGCTAGCGGGTGTCATCGGCGCTGGCATTGGCGTCGGTGTTCCAGTTGCCGCGTAAGCGTTTTCGAGTGAACTGGGATCGGGGGGACTCGGTGCGCCGGAACCTTCTGTGCTCGGCGTAGTAGCTGGGTTCCCCTTACTACCGCTCTGCTCATTTGATTCGGCGTTGCCGCCGTGGGGTGTCTCGCGGCTGACGCCAGATCCAGATTTGACACGCTCTGGGAAATCCGGAGGCTCCTGACCTTGGAAACGAGGATGGAGTCATGCCGAAGGAGCAGTCGCCGGGGAAACCGACCACTCGCCGCTATAGCCCGGAGGAGAAGGCCGCCGCGGTGCGGATGGTCCGGACCCTGAGGGCGGAGTTGGGGACTGAGCAGGGCACGGTCGCGCGGGTGGCCCGCCAGCTCGGCTACGGACTGGAGTCGGTGCGCTCCTGGGTGCGTCAGGCCGACATTGACGAGGGCCTGGCGCCGGGAGTCTCGACCGCTGAATCACGCAGGGTCCGCGAGCGGCTGGCTCGACCCCGGCCCGCTCGCCGGTGACGTCGCCCGCATGCAGCGGACCGGGGCCACCGCGGTCCTCGTCGAAGACGACGGCGAAGTGATCGGCGCCATCGCCGTGCGCGACGAGCTGCGGCCTGAGGCCGCCGAGGTGGTCGCCCGGTTGCGCCGCGACGGCTATCACGTGGCGATGCTCACCGGCGACAACACGGCCACCGCCGCGGCGCTGGCCCGCGATGTCGGGATCGAGGACGTGCACGCCGAGCTGCGCCCCGAAGACAAAGCGCGGCTGATCGAACAGCTCCGGGCTCAGCGCCCCACCGCGATGGTCGGTGATGGCGTCAACGACGCTCCCGCGCTGGCCACCGCCGACGTGGGGATCGCGATGGGCGCGATGGGCACCGACGTGGCCATCGAAACCGCCGACGTGGCGTTGATGGGTGAAGACCTGCGCCACCTTCCCCAAGCGTTCAGTCATGCCCGCCGGGCGCGGCGGATCATGCTGCAAAACGTCGGCCTGTCTCTGGGCCTGATCATCGTGTTGATGCCGCTGGCCTTGTTCGGGGTGCTCGGGCTGGCCGCCGTGGTGCTGGTCCACGAACTTGCCGAGATCGTGGTCATCGCCAACGGCGTGCGGGCCGGACGCAGCACACCGCTGGCCGGCGCGCCGGCCGATCCGGCAGCCAGCCCCACTCGCGCGGCGCCGGTCGGCGCGCCGTCGTGACCGCCGGCCACACCGGCGTGGTGACTTATGGGCGGGTAAACGACACCGCAGACACGGGGGCAGGCGCATGATCGTGTCGTCTGTTCTGCCCGCCATCGGCCTGTTCATCGTCACCAACATCGACGACATCATCGTGCTCTCGCTGTTCTTCGCCCGCGGCGCGGGACAACGCGGCACCACGGCCCGGATCACCGCAGGCCAATACCTCGGATTTGCGGGGATTCTGGGCGCGGCGGTGGTGGTGACACTGGGCGCCGGAGCGTTCCTTCCCCCAGAGGTCATCCCGTACTTCGGGCTCATACCCCTGGCCCTGGGACTGTGGGCGGCCTGGGAAGCCTGGCGTGGCAACGATGACGATGACGACGACGACAAGGTGGCCGGCAAGAACGTCGGTGTCTTAACCGTCGCAGCAGTCACCTTCGCCAACGGCGGAGACAACATCGGGGTCTACGTCCCGGTCTTCTTGAGCGTGGGACCTGCGGCCGTGGTGGCCTACTGCATCGTCTTCCTCGCCCTCGTCGCGGTCCTCGTCCTCGCCGCCCGATTCGTCGCCACCCGCCGCCCGATCGCCGAAGTCCTCGAACGCTGGGAACACGTCCTGTTCCCGATCGTCTTGATCGGACTGGGCATCTTCATCCTGGTCAGCGGCCTCGCCTTTGAAAACTAGGCAGCCAGGAACACCGGCGATGCAATCGGCGACAAACGTGGTCATCGAAAGGAATTTTCGTGCCGAGCCTCAGTCGATGTATCGCCGTCGTGGCAGCCGTTGTCGTCGCCGCAGCCTCGGTCACCGGCTGCACCACCGGCGAAGATGCCGTGGCCCAAGGCGGCACCTTCGACTTCGTCTCACCCGGCGGCCAAACCGCGATCTTCTACGACCCACCCTCGACACGGGGCACGATCGGCGATCTCACCGGACCTGATCTGTTCACCGACGAACCGATCCAGCTGTCCGATTTCACCGGCAAGGTCGTCGTCATCAACGTGTGGGGCTCCTGGTGTGCGCCCTGCCGCACCGAAACACCGGAACTGGAAACGGTGTACACCGAGTACCGCGATCGGGGCGTGCAATTCCTTGGCATCGACGTCCGCGATAACCGGGACACTGCACGCGATTTCGTCACCGACCGCAACGTGCAATATCCCTCCATCTTCGACCCCTCACTGCGCAGCCTCATCACCCTGGGACGTAACTATCCGACCAGCGTGGTGCCCACCACGATGGTCCTGGACCGCCACCACAGGGTCGCAGCGGTATACCTCATGGCACTACTGGCCGAAGACCTACGGCCGCTACTCGACCGGCTCACCACCGAACCCTGACACCTCCACGAAGACAGCAGCTTTGCCTGCCCGGTCGCCGTGGCGGCGCTCATCTACTGGTGACGGCTGCGGCGAGATCGTCGGGAATGGGCATCGGCGTCATCAACCCTGCCGTGACGCGGCCGGTGTTGCCGACGGGATACCGACCGCTCATCGACCCGGGGGCGGCGACAATGAGGCGCAGCACCTGCCCAAGTGCTTCGCGGCGATCGCGCTGACGCACGGCCAACACCAGCATCGCGGCGTGGTTGCAGGTGTGCAGCCACGGATCTGGCTGCGACACGATATGAGCCCGCTCCAGATGTCGCCACCGCACCAGCGCATCGTCGGCCTTCCTGGCCGCCTCCATCTCGCGTCGATACACCAGCCGGGCCTGCGCACTGATCCTTGGCATCACACTGGCTCCTGTCCTGCGGTCGGAGATCGGTCACCGACAGCAACACTGCCACCGAGACCAGTTGCATTGCGTTGCTGGCCAACGCTTTTCACGTTCCGCCTGGAAGTCGACAACGGACTTCCTTCAGCAACCGCGGCCACGCCGGTCAGCACCGAAGCCGTCAACTGGCGACCCCGCTCGGTCAGCCGATACATGACCAACTTCCCCTGGCGCCGCGAGGACACCAGGGACGCATTCTTGAGCTGGCGCAGATGGTGTGACACCAGACCTTGAGACAACCCGACCACCCAGGCCATGTCACAGACACACAACTCCTCGCCAGTGGCCAACGCGGCCGCAATGGACAGCCGAGTGCCATCCCCCAACCCACGCGCAGCTGCAGCGGCGGCCTGCACAGTGGCGCTGTCGGGCACCGCGGCGCGGATCTCCTCCGCGTGGAGCAGGTCCAAACACAGAAGATCGCAGGTATCGAGCGGCTCGGCCATATTCATATACTAAAATACGTTGATATGAAGATGAAAGGCCTCGGCTCGATCCTGGCCAACACCCGCGTGCTCCTCACGCTTTTCGTCATCGCGGTGGCCACCGTGGGGACCGTGGTGTTTCTCTCCGTCCGCGACGCGGGCTCAACTTCCGACATTGCACTTGACGGGTCACCAGCCGGTCAGACGGTCAGAGAGAACAGCCACCGGCTCAACTCGGTGCCCGACAGCGATATCTACTTCGTCGAGTTCCTCGACTTCGAGTGCGAGGGCTGCCGCGCGGTGTATCCCGCCATCGAGCAGCTCCGCGCCGAATACGGCACCCGGGTGAACTTCGTGCTGCGCTACTTCCCGCTGCGCTCGCACTTCAACGCCGAGCGCGCCGCCCGCGCGGTGGAAGCCGCCGCCCAGCAAGGCCAACTCGAACCCATGTACCGCAAAATGTACGACACACAAACAGAATGGGGCGAGCAGCAGACTGCCGCCGATGACGTGTTCCGCGGCTTTGCCCAGCAACTCGACCTCGACATGAGCGCCTTCGACGCCACCTACAACGACCCGGCCACCCTGGAACGCATCCAGCTCGACATCGCCGACGGCACCGCACTGGGTGTTCAGGAACGCCCACCTTCTTCCTCAACGGGGAACGCATCCAGCCACGCAGCTACGAAGACCTCACCACGGCCCTTGACCAGGCTCTGGCGCGCGGATAGACGTCCGTCTCGTATCTAAAGAATCGAGACAGCCCGTCGGACGCTCCTCCCCTGCCGCATAACCGCTGGTCGTGCAATCTCATTTCTCGTCTCACACCGCGTGTCTCAGATCCTCATTGTCGGAGGGCAATGAGACCGTAGATGCTGTGACAACGATCCTCGGGTACGCGCGGGTGAGCACTCTGGGCCAAGACCTCGATGCGCAGCTCGCCGCGCTCGCCGCCGAGGGGGTCGAATCGGACCATGTCTTCACCGACAAAATCTCCGGCGCAGTGAACACCGATCGGCCAGGCCTGACGGGCTTGCTTCACTACGCCCGCGAAGGTGACACCGTAGTCGTCACCGCCATCGATCGACTAGGCCGATCTGTCGTAGAAATAACCCGCACCATCGCCGATCTCGGCCAGCGCCGAATTCTATTGCGCGCCTTACGCGAAGGCGTCGACACCGGCACACCGACAGGGCGCGCGGTGGCCACCATAATGGCGACGCTCGCCGAACTCGAGCTCGAGCTCGGTCGCGAGCGCCGCGCCGCCTCGCGTGACTCCCGCCGCGTTCGCCAACTGCCCGCCACCAAGCCGGCCAAGCTAACCCCGGAACGCCAAGAACAGCTGCGCCGGCTCGCCGCAACCGGCGAACCAGTCCCTGAACTCGCTCAAGCATTCGGGATCAGTCGCGCCACGGCGTACCGCTACCTGGCCAAACTCAGTTCGCCATCAGGAGCCGCCTCATGACCAGCGCCGATCTGCACCCGTCGACTCATCTGCGAGCCGCGGCCTGGGTCCCCGATGACGTCGAAGATCGGCCTTATGAGGACGCCATCGCCCTGGCCGCCGATTGGATCTGGGAACGCAGCCAGGACGAGGATCTCGTCCCGCTGCTGGTGAGCAACGCTCAAAATGCCGGGAGCTTCGGTTATGCCGACCTCGACGAGATCATCCGAGCGGGTGGGCACACCACTCCGCAAAGCCGCAGCCGGCCCGATCGTGGACCGGTCCTCGCCTTCGTGCCAGATGAACGGTCATTGCACTTCGCGATGGGCCTCGCGCGCGGTCATTCGCTTGCTGTCGTCGAGGGTTCCACACCCTTGGCCGACTGGGCTGCTGGCGCGGCCGCCATCAACCTGCTGACAGGAGAGGCCGCCACCTCCGAGATGGGCGATGACGTGCGCAAAGACCTTGATTCCGTCATTTTCTACGGCGGTCGCAACGGCTGGACCGGAGCAGATGACAAAGCCCAAGCACGGCGATTTCTCAACGCCCACGTCAGCGGCGGCCGGCTCACTCCCGATCAGGCCGCCGCCTACGTCCTGTCGTCGCAGTCGGTGTCTGACCGCGGGGCGAAGCGCCTACGCGAACTGCTCAGCCGCTAGTCGCGACCGACCGTTCGAGGAACCCCATGAATGCGATCCCCGCCCGTACGGAGGAAGAACTGCAGCGGTTAGCGTTGAATGGCTTGCTGGAAGAAACCCACTGGTTGGACCTCAAGCGCGAGCTGGGATCCGGAAACGCCGCGAACAAAGACCTAGCCAAAGACATCGCTGCGTTCGCTCTGGATGGTGGAACGATCCTGATCGGCGTCGACGAGGGACACCACTCCGCCCGGTCTGTGGCCCGTTCCTGTCGACGGACTCGCCGAACGCATCGAGCAGATTGCACGAATGAGGGTTGACGAGGCGGTACAGATCCGCACTACCGTCATAAACTCCGCCGGCGATCCCACCCTCGGTTACCTCGTCGTTCACGTTCCGGCAGTCAGTTCGAGCGCCGCACATGGTCGATGGTCGCTATTACGGCCGGCGGGGACAAAACCAATCGAATGCTCTCCAACACCGAGGTCGTGCGGCTCCTGGACCGGCGACTGGCTGATCGGCGCGACCTGCGAGCAGAGGCGCGCACCATCCGCACCGACCTCGCAGGCCAGGACCAACGCCTGTTCGTAGCGGTGGCCGATCCGCTCGGCGCCCGTGAAGGACATGCTCGTCGCCTTGTCTGAATCATCGACGTGGCAAGAAACAGTGCTTCAACTGGTGCACTCAGCTGCGGACGCTCAACACCAGACGTACGCACCAACACTGGTCCAGGCCAGCGGATTCGCCCGGCGACCCGGCGGCGTCGCACTCACCACCGGCATGCACGACGGACAACGTTTTACGGGCAACGACCGCGCCGCCGAAATCGTCTTCGCCGAATCCGGGCGACTCGTTCTAGCATCTGAGCGAGCCGTGACCACACGATCGTTCAGCAACGTCTACCCCCCCCACCCGACTCCACCGTGGTGTTCGAGGCGTTGATCATCGGTCACGTCAGCTTGCTAGCCCGACTGTCCGCGGCGGTCTCGCACCATTGGGGATACACCGGCAGTTGGCGGTTCGCACTCTCGATGAACGGCCTTCGCGACGCGGTGTCATGGGACCCTCACTGACCAGCATTTTGGGGACCGAGGGCCGACCTACACCGAGAACATCTATGAGCGGGTCACTGAAGCTTCGCTAGAGGACCTCGACAACGACCCGGCCAGGTCGCCGCGGCCCTCACTGCTTCCGCTGCTTCGAAGCCTCGGCAGCTACCCAGCCTGGTCAAAACGCTTCCAGCCACAAACGTAGGCAAGCGTCTGAGATAACGAGATGACGTTATGACGTTATGACGTACTACCGCATTGACGCAATTACGTCTTAACGTAATTGCGTCAATGCGTCTTGGTGCGCTAACGGAGTTAGGGGCGGGCATTGAGCAGGTCAGTGACTTTTTTCCATGTCGTTGAACCAGGCCGCGGCTTCGGCAGATCGCCACTGAACCAGCCGTTGCATGCTTTGCAATTCACCTGGGAGGTTGCGGGCGAAGATCGGCTCGTGGTGCGCGACGCGATGTCTGATGTGGCGTACGGGTCTCGATCTCCGAGCGAACGGTGTTTCTAAGAACGTTTCGTTGGTTGGCTCGCATCGAGGTTGGGCAGCACGGTACGGAGATGGCGGTTCCACAGCCGGCCGTCGTGTCTGCGCGTGAACAGATTTTCCCAGAACACAAATTTGAGTTCCGGGATGACCTTGCCCACCGTGGCGTGATGCTGTCTGACCTGAATGAGGTCCCGTTTGGGGCTGTAGACGGGTCTTGGAGGGTCGGGTAACGCTCCGGTGAAACTGGGGTCCCACACCCACCGTGGACCGTAGGACGGCTGTCAGCGCGTCCGAGGCGGCATTCCTTACCACGACCTCGCATAGATGTATTGGCGCCATGAACGCTGCCGAGACCTCCACGTTTCCAGCGGTACAGCGCGAGGGCTGCGAGGGTCTGCTCATGCTGCGGCTTGTGCGTGACTACCTGGCGATAGGTGGTCATCCGCGGAGTTGTAGGCAGCTGGTGATCTTCTGCGCATCAGCCTCGGTCATTGCGTAGGTCGGTCCCGGCATGTAGCCTATCTATCACGCGCTTCGGGACTCGCTGGCTGTAAAGCCTCCCCCCGTCGACACACGATTTACATGGAGATGGCTTCAACTCTTCGGAGTTGGAGCCATCTTCTTTTTGCCGGATCGAGGGCGTCCCGAGTCCGGTCTACTTCATAAGTTGTGCAAGACGCTTTAGACGTAAAGACGTAATTACGTCTTTACGTTGTCAGCAAGCCACCGATCAGCCAAATCGGTAAGGATCTTGCTCATGCTGGTGTCGCCATCGAGGGCGGCTTGCTGAGACGGCGAACAGTGGAACGGGGCAGGTAGACCGTCGCCCGCTGCATGTCATCTGCCGGCGACCGGAACGCTTCGGCCGCCCGCTTTGCGGGCTCAGTGCGCACACGGGCGGCCATCTTCGAGGTCAGATCAGACATGGGCCCATCGCTTCCAGGAGTTCGGTCAGTACATCGTCATAGCCGTGCAAACGAGTAGGGGTGGCGCCATAGGCGCGGCGCACGTCCTCGCGCCGCAGGATCGGGGTCCCGATGACCGGCACGCCCTCCGCTTCCAAGAGTGCACGGACTTCATCGGCAAGACGGGTGCGTAGATCCACACTGGTCAGCAGCACAGCAGTGGGCCGGTGAGCGGTGATCTCCAGAGTCGGCCAGACACGGCGAACGTCCAGCGGGGGACGCCCCAGTCGGCACGACGACCAGATCCGCAACGTCAATAGCCTCCTGAATCACCTGCGCTGTTCCAGGCGGGGTGTCAACGATCGTCAAATCTCGATCGCGTTCCGCCGTCAGTGGTTCGACTGGCCGGCACCACCGGGAACGGCATCGGACCGTCGGCGCTGGCATCGGCTGCCCATTCCAACGCCGAGCCCTGGGGATCGGCGTCAATGAGCACCACGTCCAGACCGCGCGAGACGCCGGCCCGTCGCGAGATACATCGCGCTGGTGGTCTTGGCGACACCACCTTTGGTGTGAACCAACGAAAGAATCGGCATATACGAGACCTTACGTCATGACGTAATAACATAACTACGTTAGAACGTAACAACGCAATGACGGAATTGCGTCTTTACGTTGAACGTGCCCGATGAACGGGGCAGCCTAAGTGCCAACGTGCTTATTCAGCCAGGCAGCCGCCGCGAAAGAAGACCCCTCCGCCTGTCACTGCTGCCGTTAGCGGCTCACGGGTGCCGATGTACGTTCCGATCCCGCTAGCCCCAGGCGGCCACGGCGGCCGCCCGAGAACACGACGGTGCTGCGCACCGTCAGCAGTGGCGGCGGGTCCTTCTTTTGTGGTGCCACAATTGCCCCTATTGCTCGTAGAAACATGCCTTCACCCCTTAAGGGATGGCAGGCCACGTTCTACAGGGGCACCGTGCAGAAGCCCGGCGGCTAAACCACTGACTGCTATAAACGCGCAGGTCAGAAGCGCCTGGGTGGGGGAGAGCGCAGCAACTCCTTCCTCGCCGCAGATTTGTGGTGAACGTGTGGGGGTGGCTGTCAAGGCCACGCCGCTACGCGGTCGAACTCCGGTCGAGCCTTGACAGCCACCCCCACACGCACGAACCCGGCCACTACGAGGAAGGACATGCCGCGAAGGAGGCCCGATAACCGCGCTGGGTGGGGAGGTTGGTTTTGCCGGAAATCCGCCCGCGCGGACCGGCGCGCCTGCGCCGTTTCCGGCAAAGCTACGGGCAGGATCGCGCATATGACCGGACCAACTCGTCGAGGCCGCCCGTCCTTGGGGGAGCGAGCCGTCATGACCGCAAACCCTTCCCGTCACCGTTCTCACCACCGCGACCGCAGCCGCGGCCGATTACGGCGTCGACCGGTCAGCTGTGCTGACTGACATCGTGTGCTTCCACTACGGCCGGCCTGATCTGATGCGCCACTTACCGCAGCAGCTGTTATTCGAAACGCAGCCCACCATGGCGCATGCCGACGATGTCATCGGCCCGCACGCAAAAGTGCGTCTGCCGCTGCCAATAGCCGAGCTCGTCGAGCGCGACCATCAGCGACTCGGAATGCAGCGGTCCACCCTACCTGGCCGACATCATCTGCCGACACATGGGTTTCCCCCATCTTGTCCGCGAACTCGACACGAAATCTGAGAAGGAGGTCCTGCCGCTAGCGATCTGAGATACAGCGCCAGACCGCAGTGGGAGGGCGGTCTAGCCACCTTACGCACATCTCAATAACGCGCGGATGACCCGCTAAACGACGAAAGCCCCCGGCTGGAACCAGGGGCCGCGTCGAGTCGAGTTGGGAGTCTCGACTCTGCGGTGCTTTCGCACCATCCCCGAAGGGACTGTCTTGCTGGACAGGTCTCACGGTAGCGCACACCCGTCTGCAGTTCTAGATGACGCGCACCGTGGTTTATCAGATAGCAACCATTACCGGCCGTTTTCGAGGCGGCGGTCCGGTCACCGCACCACCGCCGACGTATCGTGGGGTGTACCCGGTCGTGCGCCGGCGCGGTGTTATCCGCACCACCGGCAACCGCCGAGGTCCTGGCGATCCGCCGCGGCCGCCGGCTTTTCGGGCCGGGACATGCCGGCGCCGAGTGTGTTCGTCGGCTTGGAGCTTGATGCTGACGCCTATGCCGGTGTGCCGTGCTGGAGCGGGGGACCGTCCTACTGGGCGCACACCACCGTCGCGGTGGCGTACGAGCTGCGCACTACGGCCACCGAGGTGCGCCGCCGCATGTGTGTGACGGCGGGATCGGAAAAAGACGCTCATCGTGATCGCTGCGGCCATGGCGCGCTACGCCGACTGGAGCACCGGCCGCAAACTGCCGACCCACCAATGACCAACTGGCGGCCGCCACCGGGTTCTGTGAGCGCACCATCCAGCGGGCCCACGAGTGCCTACGCCTGCTCGGCGTGGCCACGAGGCTTCTGCGCGGCCGCCAACGCACCTACATCGAGCGGATGGCCTCCTGGCGGATGGGCGACCGGCACCGCGGCTGGCTTCGGTGTGGGCGCTGCACGATAAACCCCCAGATCAACCGAGTAATCCACAGCTTGTCACCCCATCTGGAACGGTCCCCAGTAACCACCACCTCCCCCTGTTTTAGAGATCCGGTTACTACCCGCACGGGCGCACGCCGCCCGGCACCACGGCGCTGCGCGCCGCCGAGCCCCCGACGAGCAGGGACGTCGGCTGGCCGCCAGGTGGCGCGCTGACCGGATACCCGCCGTGGGCACGGATGTACACCACCGGCAGCTGGGCGGGGATGCTGGCCGCGCCGGCGGCCGCCGGCTGGACACCGGCTGACCTGACCGCGTTGGTGGCCGACTGCTCGGCACCGGACATTGGATTCCCGACGCGCCGGCCCGGCCTATCGCCCTGCTTGGAACACTGCTGGCCTGGCACACCAGCCACAACAGCCTGAGCGACCGACCCGCCGCGCTCGACGAAGCCCGCGAAGCTCAGGCACGTGCCGCCGAACAAGCGCGCGCCGCGGCCGCCGAACAGGCCCGCCGTGAACACGCTGAAGGCCGAGCGCGCGGAAAGCCGCCGCCACCGGACCGGGCCGCGCCGCGGCGTTTGAGGCGCTGGCCACAGCGCGGCAACGCGCCGCACACCGGCGCACCGTCGCGGCCGCCGCCGAACAAGCCGCCGCGACGAGCTCATCACCCACGCACGCCGCGCCCGCCGCGCTGCGCTAACGACTTCTACCGAAGCGGGCCGTGCGGGCGTTTCACGCCCGCCGCTACCCGATGTAGCTGTTTGCTCCCCAAACATTGATCAGGCATCTGGCTCGGGGCCTTCGCTACTCGGTCGGCACGTCGAGCCATGCGATATCGCGCCCCATCGCCGGGGGTAAATCGCCGTCCACAAGCCAAGCGAGGACCTGTTCTGAGGCGCCGCTATCGCGGCGCACCAACAGCTCTAGCAGCCGCCTCTCCACGTTCCTCCGCATCACCCAACCCGCACCAGCCCTTTCAACTCCATCTCCACTGCTACCCCTCCGCAACTTCCCCACCGCCCATCACCAGCAACCAACGCCTCACCCGGCCACTCCCTCCCTCTTCCACACAACTACAATCACGGCACATTGGCACAAGTTGTGCAATACTCGGCTTCGGGCGCTGGCGCGCCCGAACCCCGGCCGCCTGGCGGCGGCCTGTCCGGCTTGGTGAGGTGGTCTGGTGGCGGTGCGACCGTGCTGACGATCGGTTGCGTCCACCAAGGTGGTGTACGAGTCGGACCTGATCAGCGGTACCGGCGTGTCGTAGCCGAATGATTGAAGGTCATCGCGTGATTCTTCGAGAGACCGACCAAAGTTTCTCGAGCAAAGGAACCGACGCGATGACCACTGCCCACAATATCGACCTGCCCACCGTGCTGGCCGAACGACTCACCACCGCCCATCCCGACGTGCTGCGCGAGCTGCTCGCCACATTCATCCACACCCTGATGGGCGCTGAGGCCGACGCCCTGTGCGGCGCCGGATACGGCGAACGCAGCACCGAGCGCACCAACTCCCGCAACGGCTACCGGCACCGCCAATTCGACACCCGCGCAGGCTCATTGGATCTCGCGATCCCGAAGCTGCGCCACGGCTCCTACTTCCCGGACTGGCTGCTGGAACGCCGCAAACGCGCCGAACGGGCTCTGACCACGGTAGTCGCGACCTGCTACCTGCTGGGGGTCTCGACGCGGCGGATGGACAAGCTGGTGGAGACCCTGGGGATCACGTCGCTGTCGAAGTCCCAGGTCAGCGTGATGGCTAAGGAACTCGACGCCGCCGTCGAAGCCTTCCGCACCCGGCCCTTGGACGCCGGCCCGTACACGTTCGTGGCCGCCGACGCCCTGGTGCTCAAGGTCCGCGAGGGCGGGCGGGTGGTCAACGTGCACGCCCTGATCGCGGTCGGGGTCAACGCCGAGGGCCATCGCGAAATCCTGGGTATTGACGTCAGTACCGCCGAGGACGGAGCGGGCTGGTTGACGTTCTGGCGGTCGCTGACCGCCCGCGGCCTGTCCGGGGTCAAATTGGTCACCAGCGACGCCCATGCCGGGCTGGTAGCGGCCATTGGGGCGACGCTGCCCGGGGCGGCCTGGCAGCGGTGCAGAACGCATTACACGACCACCTGATGGCCGTCACTCCCAAGTCCGTCGTGGGCCGTGGGTCGGACATTGTTGCATTCCGGTGTTCGATCAACCAGACGCTGAATCGGTTGCTGCGCAATATGATCGGATCATCGAGGCCCTCGCGGACAAGCTCCCCAAGGTCGCCGACCACCTGGAAGAAGCCCGGGCGGACCTGCTGGCGTTCACTGCGTTTCCCAAGCAGATCTGGCGCCAGATCTGGAGCAACCCCCAGGAACGCCTCAACAAGGAGATCCGCCGACGCACCGACGTCGTCGGCATCTTCCCCGACCGAAACGCTCTGATCCGCCTCGTCGGCGCCGTCCTGGCCGAACAACACGACGAATGGGCAGAATCGCGGCGCTACCTCGGCCTCGACGTCCTCAGCAAATCACGCACCGTCAACGACACACCGACAGAACAGGAGGCCACCCCAGCGGCACTGACCGCCTGACCCAACTACCTCGAAGAATCACACGACGACGTCGTACACCACGTCCCTGGACTTGACCTGACGATCTCGCGGTTGTCGCGCTGGAGCATCGGCTACTACAACGACACCGCCAATCAGGCCCGGCAAGCGTCGATGGACCGTCAGGCCGCCGGCGGCGGCCTGGGCGAGTACTACTCCGAAGGCGATACCCGGGTCCCGACCTGGGTCGTGGTCGGCGACAAGGCCACCGTCGGTGAGGCCACCGGACTGGACGGGGCTGCCCTCGACGGCGGGTTTGCTGACACCGAGGTAGCGGCACGGTGGCTCGACGACGGCGTGACGCCCAGCGGGGAGGCGGGGCGGGCGTTCGGGACCAACGGGGTGCACGGGTTTGACCTGATGTTCGCCGCGCCCAAGAGTGTGTCGCTGCTGCGGTCGCTGACTGACGACGTGTCCGAGAAGGTCATGCAGAACGCCCACGTCAAAGCCGTCGAAGCCGCGATGACCTACCTGCACGAGCACGCCGGCTACACGCGGGTGCACAACCCGCTGACCAGCAACAAAGACCTCCAACGGCTGCCCGGGCTGGTGGCGATCGCCTACCAGCATGAGACGAGCCGGTGCGGGGACCCGCACCTACACACCCACGTCATCGTGCCCAACCGCCAGGCCAGGGCCGATGGCCGGTTGGTGTCGATCGACTCCAAGTCGCTGTATCACGAAGCCAAGGCCGCCGGGATCATCTACCAAGCCACCCTGCGTCACGAGCTGCACGCCGAGCGCGGCTTCGAATGGCAGCGCGTCGATGAGCATTCCGGCATGGCCGAGATCGCCGGCGTCACCGCGGCGAGCATCAAGGCGTGGTCGCAGCGGTCGACCCGACTGCGGGAATGGGCCAAAGACAACCTCGTCGTCGTCGACGGTGAACCCACCGCCGCGCAGTTGGCCACCGCGCAGAAAGCGACGCGGCCCTCCAAACCCGAGCAGCTCGCCTGGGAAGAACTCAAAGCAACGTGGCGCGCTGATGCGCGCGGTCTGGACTTGGACCGCGATGCGCACTTCGCCGCGCGCGCTGAGCGGCGCGCACAAGCGCGCATCCCCGGGCGGGCGCGTATCGCTGCCGCGCTAGCGCACATCGATAAGGCCGCGTTCACGCGCGCCGATGTCGTCGAGCTGATCGGCGCGGTCATGCCGTATGACGAAGATCCTGGTGAGGGCCGGGATGTGCGGGCGCGCATCGAGGACCTCGCCGCGCGCATCGGCCTGCGGGTGAGCGCACCGCGCGCCGCACATGAGCGCGAAGGACACGAGAAATACACGCTGACCGCGATCCTCAAGGAGGAGATGCGCGTCCTCGAGGCCGCGGGTGTCACCGATGCGCGTGCGCGCCTGGGTGTGCGCTCGAGCGACCTGGCCGCGCTGTCACCGGATCAGGCGCGCGCGGTGACCGCGATCGGCATGTCGCAGTGGTTGGTCAATCCGCTGTCCGCACCCGCGGGTGCGGGGAAAACGCACTCCCTGCAAGCCCTGCGCGCCGCCGCCCACCGAGTCCACAAAGAGGTGCTGGTCCTCGCTCCCACCGGGACGGCGGTCGACCAAGCACTCGCTGACGGTGCCGGCGATCACGGGATGACCCTCGACAAAGCGCTGCACCAGCTCGACAACGGCACCCTGCAACTCGATCAGCGCACCGTGGTGGTCGTCGATGAAGCCTCCATGGTGGCCACCCCCAAGCTGGGCCAACTGTTGGAGGCCACCACCGCCGCCCGGGCGAAAACCGTGCTGGTCGGGGACCCCTACCAGCTTGCCCCGGTCAAAGCCCGCGGCGGCATGTTCGACCAACTGTGCACCGAGCTGCCCTGGACTCAGCGCCTCTCGCAGGTGTGGCGCATGCGCGATCCGGCCGAACGCGACGCCTCGCTAGCGATCCGCAACGGGCGCGGCAACCGACTCCGCAGAGCAGTCGGCTGGTACCGCAGCCACGACCGTCTGCACACCGGCGATCAGGTCAGCATGGCCGCCGACGCACTCGCGGCCTACCTCGACGACCGCGCCGCCGGAAAGAACACCCTGCTCGTCTGCGATACCTGGGACATCGCTGATGCCCTCAACCAGCGCCTCCACGACACCCTCAGCACTCAGGGACCCGCTGCGCAGGTGGCCCGCGACCAGACGGTGCGGGTCGGTGACATCATCGTCAGCCGCGACAACGACCCCACCATCACCGTGCACCCCGGCCCCCACCACCGTGAGGGCCAGGCGGTGGATCAGGTGCGCAACGGCAACCGGTGGCGGGTGGCCGGCGTCGACGAAACCACCAACCGTGTCGCTGCTGAACGGCTCACCGACAAAGCCCGCGTCCTGTTCGAGGGTGACTATCTGCGCCAGCATGTCCACCTTGGATATGCGGTCACCGTGCACGCCGCTCAAGGTGTCACCGTTGACACCGCCCATACCGTGCTCGGCGAGACCGCCTCCCGCACCCAGGCCTACGTCGGGCTCAGCCGCGGCCGCCAGACCAACCACGCCTACCTCTACACCCGAGCCAGCGGCGAAGCTGACCACGAACACAGCGCCCCCCACACCGACATGCATGTGGCCCGGCGCGGCGCCAAACACACTGCTGCGCACGCCCTTCAGTGACCGCGCTCACTGAATTTCCCCACTGACGCTCATCGAAATTCCCCACCCGTGTGGCTCCGCCGAGAAGGGCGGGCCTCCCTCGAAGCTGCTGGTGTCTGACGCCAGTTGCTCCATCGAAGGAGGCCCGCTTTCTCATGCTCACATGGGAGGACGATGTGGAAGTACATGCCCTGCACAAACGTGGTTGGACGATCTCGGCGATCGCCCGCCACACCGGCTTCGACCGCAAGACGGTCCGCAAGTATCTGGCCGGTGACGGCACGCCCGGGGTCCGCGCCCGGCCCGACCCGGATCCATTCGATCCGTTCGTCGACTACATCACCGCGAGGCTGACCGAGGACCCGCACCTGTGGGCCCGCACCCTGTTCGACGAACTGGAGGACCTGGGGTTCGGGTTGTCGTATCAGAGCCTGACCCGCAACATCCGCGCCCGCAGCCTGCGCCCGGTCTGTGAGGCTTGCCGGACCGCCACGCAGCGCCCGAACGCGGTGATCCCGCACGAGCCCGGGGATGAAACCCAATGGGACTGGCTGGAATTGCCCGATCCACCGCAGTCGTGGGGCTGGGGCAAGACCGCGCACCTGCTGGTCGGCTCGCTGGCGCATTCCGGGAAGTGGCGCGGCTATCTGGCGCCCTCGGAGGATCAGCGCATCTG